>NZ_CP003916.1 GCF_000521505.1 Advenella mimigardefordensis DPN7 | reverse complement strand
CTATTCCTGCAATGCTTTGAACACGGCCATTGATATAAATGCCGACCGCCCTGTTCCCATCGCCTCAGCTTTTGCATCAATCTTACGGAGCAAATCGGGTGAAATAGTTATACTGACTTGGCGCTTGTGGCCCTTCACGATTCCTTTATCATAGCCCACTGATGTTTCCGTTTTTGCAGTCGCATCAGGCGCACCTGTTACAAACGCTTCGGCAGCCGCTTCTTTACTAAGTGGTTTTTTAGGTTTTGCATGTATTGCCATACTATATTCTCCTGTACTTCTTTGAATATTCTTTATACATTCAAAATAGATTGAATTAATCTATCAATTTCAGCAATTGCTTTTGCATCCTTGGGTTTCAATTCGGACACTGACAAACCTGCGCCGGAGGCATTGCTAAAAGCCTTACGGCGGCGAATTGGAGTTGATAAATACTGAAATTGAGGGACTTCCGCGACTGCTGCGGCTGCCTCGGCATTATCGGTCGATTGCTCACCGGGATCAGCTAGGTTCAGAACAGCAAAAGCCCTAAGACCGTCCCTCACACTATTAGCCTCATCAACCAGGGCGGCCATATCATCCAACGCCCAAACGTCATATGATCGCGGCGCAAATGGGACAAGTAGGGTATCGGCCAGGGTAAGTGCCGCACGGAGGGCTGTTGAATCCCTACCCCCTACATCGATAATAATGTCGTCCCATTTATTGCGCTGCTGCTGCACTTGCGCCCTCAGCTGCGGACCATCTGGATATTGCGCGCAGGCTATTCCAGGTATGGTTTCCCCTTCGGATCTTATGGCTATGGCCGCAGCGGCGGTTCCTTGCCGATCGCCATCAATCAACCACACGTCTCGCCCAGCACGCGCCCGAGCGATTGCAATCTGAACTGCTAGAGTCGTTTTACCAACCCCACCCTTTGTATTTGCTATAGCAACAATCACGGTTTCACCTCGTTTGAATATTCATTCAATGGGTAAATAATATCTAAAGTAATTAAAATGGTCAACACATTTTTATACCATTATGAATATGTTTTGAATATTCATTAAATGTACATTAAGCGTGGCTAAGTCATAGCAGAGGATTGCATTGTAGCTACATCTGAGCTACAATATCGTTTTTACTGATCATTGGAGCAAAACCATGAGAGCTGATGCCGTAGTCCGCGCACGTATACCCGCAGACATGAAAGACAAAGCCATAGCGACACTAGAACGCATGGGGTTAAGTGCGTCCGATTTAATCCGCCTGACTTTCCTTCGTGTGGCAGAAGAAGGGCGTTTGCCATTTGATGTACAAGTACCAAATCGCACAACACGAAAAGCAATGAAGGAATTAGAAGCAGGGAAGGGTAAACGTTTCGATAATGCCGAAGATCTTTTTAAAGACTTAGGAATCTAAAGTGCTGACGCCCGTACGCTCCGGCCAATTTAAGCGAGATGTGAAACGAGCAGAAAAACGTGGTAAAGACCTGGATAAACTGCGTACCTTGCTACTATTGTTGATTGAAGGAAAACCGTTGCCCGAAAAATACCGTGACCATCCATTGAAAGGTCAATGGTCAGGATATCGCGATGCCCATATAGAACCAGATTGGCTTTTGATATATCGCGTAGCGGGTGAGGAGCTGCAATTAAACAGAACAGGCACCCATTCAGACCTATTCGAAGAATAAATTTAAAAGTAAATGGGCTTTATATATACTTATATTGAATATACTTTGAATATTCAATATAAGTTGAATAAACATTAAAATAATGTGCTATAGCTTTCCTTTTTCCCTACTATTTCAAAATCAAAAGCCTGGGAGTCTTCATAGGGATGTATCAGGCGTTGGACTTCACCAGGAGTGCTAGACAACCAATCGTAATAATCAGTAGCCGGAAGAACTAATGGTGATCTAGCATGTAGATTTTTAATAGGAGAGTTCGTACCAGGTGCGACAGTAAGCATAGAAAATCGTCTGAGCACTTCCCCTGTTTCTGTATCTACCGCATCCTCGTATATACCAGCTGCACCGAAAGTTGGGCGTTTTGGCATGAAAATACGTACTTTCGTTTTTAGTCCATCGTTGATTTCAGGTATCTCCGGCCACTCAAACCATGTATTAATCGGAATAATGCAGCGACTATCGACAAATGCCTTTTTGAATGACCGTTTCATTGTTATTTCTTCGAATTTGGCATTGATTAGAGTTTTCTTTACCAGTTTTCCAGTTTTCCCCGGCCAGGATCTGATAAACCCCCATTTGCGCAATTGGACTTCATATTGACTTTGTGCATTTAATAAAATGACCGGCGCGTCATTAGAAGGGCGTATGTCCAAATCCGGCTGAATATCCGGCCATTGAACAAAATCAAACTCTTTGCTGTCAACGGCAATTGAATTTTGACCCCTTTATTGCCGAAATCGGCAATCGAATAATGACCCCTACTTTTGCTCGGGCTTATGGGCCCGCAGCAATCCTGAACGACGCTTTTCCCGCAAGCGGAAGCTCTCTCCTCTGATTTGCACGATGTGCGCATGATGTAAAAGCCGATCCAGCATCGCAGACACCAAGGCATCGTTACCACCAAACACGTCTCCCCATTGGCCAAACGGCAAGTTCGACGTGATGATGACTGAGCCGGCCTCATAGCGTTTAGCGATCACCTGGAAGAACAGATTGGCCTGATCGCCGGTCATGGGTAAGTAGCCGATCTCGTCGACAATGAGCAAGCTTGGTCCGTGGATGGAGCGCTGCAGGAAGGGCTTGTAGCGTCCTTGGCGCTGCGCCGTTTCCAGCTGCAGCAGCAGGTCGGCCGCGCCGATAAACTTGACCTTCAATCCAGCCTGCGTCGCCAAGTATCCCAAGGAAATGGCCAGATGCGTTTTACAGGCTCGGGTTTTAAAGCACTTGAAGATGATCCTAATGTTCTGGATGTTGATATGCGGCCTATAATTTTTTGTTCAATTCAAGACCTAGTTGACGTTATGTACATTTCGGATGAAGACAGCTTGTTGAAAACGTTTGCCAACGCTGCATTACCAAAATATGCAGGTTGGAGAATAGTTGAAATTAGAAGAGATTTTGGAATTGACGTACAAAAGAAGTTTCCACTCAATGTTGAGGAAGTGCTGCCTTGGTGGAATGTTATTAATTCTTCTAGATAATCAACCACAATGAAGGGCAGCGCACATAAAAAAACAAATGTATGCTTACGCATAGATATGACATTTAAGTGTGCTCAAACGCCATAACCTGTAGAACGCGTAATTTAAGTAAAAAGCATGATTTATATGTCACTGACATAGTTTGAATATCTATATGTCATTTTCTCCAAGACGAAGTAGTTAATAACTGTAATTATTAACTAGTGCATTATTGTGCGCATTATCGACTTCCAGTAGAATAGGGCAGGGCATGAGCATATTTTACCCGGGTTAAAATTTCCTTGTTTTATTGCGCCTACCAGGAGCTCATCATGAGCACGCTGCACCATCCCTCGAATACCTCTCCATTGCCTCAACGTCAAGGTTTATTGCCCGGTACGGTAAGTGCCGTGGCAACGACGTTATCTCATGAGACAACGCCGCATTATTGGGTCAATGCCCAAACGGGACGTTATTATGCGGCGCGCCTGCTGATGAATTTGTTTGGCCAGTGGGAGCTGGAGCAGGCCTGGGGCAGTCTATCGAGCCGACGGGGTCGACGGTGCTATGTGCCCCTGGGCTCTTTAGCGCAAGGCCAGGCCCAATTGCAGATCGTGGCCCGGCGGCGTCAGCAGCGCGGCTATGTCCATAAATAATATTGAATGAACATTTAATGAATATTCAAAAACCATTCTTTATCATTAAGGGTCGCTGATGGCCAGCGTCAAAGAACTGCTGCCGGTGCGCAAGATCGGTCTGCACCATATTGCGTTTTACCGGGCCTTTTTTGAAAACACCCTCAACTTGGCCGATATCGCCGATCAGTACCTCGAGACCGGCCGCAACCTGGTCGATGCACGTCATACCCTGATCCTAGTACAAGATGCCTTGTTGGTGGTCGGCGCGCGCAAGGGCAAAGCTCCAGAGCAGCTGGCTCTGTTAAAGTTGCCGGCCAGTGTGCGCAAAAGTGTAACCGAGACCCAAAAAATGCTGGATCGCTTACGCGCGATCAAAAACCAGGTCGATGGCCAAGTGCAGGAGCCAGATTCTGCGGTGCGGTCAGCGCCAATCTCATTTGATGACTTTATTGCCACGTTTGACCCGGACAATGTGCTGGGACAAGAAGAGCAGTTGTCGTTTTATTATGCCGAAGTCGGCGGCAGTCTCACCTCGGCCACCGAGGAGGCGAAACGGGAAGATCGTGAACGCCTGGCGCTGGTGTCTGAACCGGATGACCTGCCTTTGTCTGTCGCGCAAAAAGCGCTGCAGACGCTACACGTGAAAAACCTCGAACGGAGGCTCGTCATTATTAATGAGCTGGCTTTTGAGTTGACTTCGAATCCAACATTGGATGATCCGGTGGCGGGGTGGTTTCACCCGAAAATTGCCAACAAATTGATTCGGGCACAGTTGGATACGCTTGGAAAGCTGGTGGATTTTGCAAACGAATATGGCTGGTGGTGGTTCAAACATGTTAAAGGGCTGGGGCAGGTAACCGCCGTCAAATTGACGACCTGGTTGAGCCAGAATGAGCATTTTTTAGAAAAACAGATCTATCAGCATGTCCTGAAAAAAAGCAAAGACCTGCAAGGCGGTGTCATCACACGGATCCGTCCCCCCGTCACATTGCCAGACGAGCAGGGTGCGGCCACAGATTCCGGAGTCTTTGTTGAGGGCAGCCACCAGATTGAACCGTTAGAGTCGCTGTGCCTGCCCGCGCGGCTCGATGGCCAGCAGGGCACGAATCGTGCGCCGGCGCGCAACAATCGCTTGGCTGCTCAAAATGACTATGAGGCGATTCATGAATGGCTGGCGCTCTATAAAACCCATACCTATCAGTCCTACCGCAAGGAGGCCGAGCGGCTCTTGCTGTGGAGCCTGTTTAATATGCAAAAGCCGCTGTCGTCGCTGACGACTGCGGATTTGGCGCTGTTTAGGGATTTTTTATGCAATCCGCAGCCGGCCAGCTTGTGGGTGGCCCGACGCAAATTCGCACGTACCCATGAAAAATGGCGCCCGTTTGTCAATCCGAATCCACCGCCCGATGAGCCCGCGGCTCTCATGGCTGATCCCAGTCAAGAGGTCGAACTAAAAGGCTCGATGAGTCGGGAGAGTATTGCACATACCCTAACGGTGCTGGGCGGATTATTTGAATTTTTAACCAGCCAACAATATTTGCTCTCGAATCCTTTTAAAGGATTACCAAAGCTGGCCTCGAATCGGAGCATGCGGGTCAACCACCGGATCAATCAGCGATTGTGGCAGCGGATTCAGGATCGGTTGGATCAGGTACCGGTAGCCGATACGGTGGCGTATCGAACGGTGTTTGCGATTCGGTTATTTTATTTGACGGGACTCAGGTTATCGGAGCTGTGTGCGATCAAGATGGAAGATTTCCACGTTCAAGAGAATGATGAGGGCTATCTGGCCTGGTATCTAATAGTTGATGGAAAAGGGGGACGGACAAGAGACGTGTATTTGGTCAAACCGGTGCTGGAACTGCTACAGCAGTACCTGACCGCGTTGGGATTGGAACTGGATCCGCGATTAAATGAAGCAGCATTACCTTTGATTGGTTATAAAAAATGGGTAGAGTTAGGTCCCGAAGGAGAAGGGCGCATTGAAAGAACCCCTGTTTACCATACGGTAATTTATGCCGATATCAAACGTTTTTTATCAGAACTTGCGAAGGAGCTTGAAAACGACGCTCCGTTTGATGCGCAGGTCATCAGATCGATTACCCCGCATTGGTTGCGACATACATTTGCCTCTATGTTAGTGAAAACGACTCCATTAGCTCAGGTACGAGATATGCTCGGGCATGCCAGTATTCATACGACGAGCCTGTATTTAGGGACGGAAAAAGGCGAAGGAGAAAAAGCGATGGAGCGGGCATTTGTATAAATAAACTGATTTCCTAAAATACAAATAACGAATATATAAGGACCGGAATAAGGAATGAATACAAACAAAAGGATCGGCGCACATGTTATCTATTTGATATCTCCTTAGACGATTTGTTTCTATATTTTTTCTTAAAAAAGTAGAATATCGGGATAGCAACCATAGCGGCAGAACTTATGAGAACAAATAACAGCTCAGTTCCCGCAGTCGTTGCGACACTTCAGCCACCGGGCGGTGGTGTTCTGTGATTTGCTTTATCGCTTCGAGTTTGAATTCTTCCGTAAATCGGACCTTGCTCATAATATGTACTAGTTTCGATCTGATCTGACAAAGTCCTTGAAAAAAGGAGAGTTACCCGTTTGAATATAGGTGTCAAAACTGTATCCAAACAAAAAAGGTAACTCTCATGCTACATACTACCAATCCTATTATCAAACATAAAGCAGGTTTATTGAACTTGGCCCAAGAGCTGCACAACGTGTCGCGAGCGTGCCAGGTGATGGGTGTCTCCAGGGACACATTCTATCGGTATCGAGAATTGGTTAATGAGGGCGGCGTAGACGCGCTGATCAATAAGACCAAACGGGTCTCCAATCTAAAGAACCGTGTTGATCAAGCCACAGAACAGGCAGTGACAGAGATGGCCATTGAGTTTCCTGCTTACGGGCAATTGCGAGTCAGTAATGAGCTCAGAAAGCGCGGAACGTTCGTTTCCGGCAGTGGGGTGCGTTCGATTTGGGTGAGAAACAATCTGGAGAATTTCAGAAAGCGGCTCAAAGCCCTGGAAGAACGAGTGGCTCGGGATGGGATTATTCTGTCCGATGACCAGGTCGCTGCGTTGGAACGTAAGCAGCAAGACGATGTGGCCTGCGGAGAGATTGAGACTGAACACCCTGGCTATTTAGGCTCTCAGGACACATTTTACGTTGGGAATCTGAAAGGGGTTGGCCGAATTTATCAGCAAACCTATGTCGATACTTATTCCAAGGTTGCTCACTGCAAGCTGTATACGACCAAGACGCCGATTACTGCAGCTGACCTGCTCAATGACAAAGTATTGCCGTTCTATGAACAGCACGGCCTGTCGGTATTGCGCATACTGACAGACAGGGGCACTGAGTTCTGCGGGCGGGTCGATCATCACGACTATCAGCTGTATTTGGCAGTCAATGACATTGACCACACAAAAACCAAGGCCATGTCACCACAGACCAACGGCATTTGCGAACGCTTCCATAAAACGATTCTGCAGGAGTTCTATCAGATCACATTTAGAAAAACGTTATACAGCGATCTGGATAGTCTGCAGAAAGATCTGGACGTATGGCTAGATTTCTATAACAATGAAAGGACTCATCAAGGCAAGATGTGCTGCGGTAGAACGCCAATGCAGACCTTGCTTGAGGGTAAGGCGGTTTGGGAATCGAAGAATGTGAACCAAATCTAATCTGACAGACACTGCGTAACAAACGGGTAACTGTCAGATCAGGTTTGAACTAGTACACATAATAATCTCCATCTGTGAGTATTATGAGGCTTAAAAGTGTCTAGTAAACCCTGGCCGATTCATCTGTTCCTTATTGCCTGTCGTGACACAACGATAGCTAAACTGGGATTTGATCTTTGTCGTACATCCAAGCCATGCTTTCCATCGTCTGTTCTGGTGTTCTCGACTTTAAAAAATGGTTACGCAGATCACGGGTGGCATCAGCTGCATGATATGCTTGGCCATATAATCGTGCGGTCTGTTGAATTCTAGCTGTGCGTAAGTACCGTGCTTTTTGATAGCTAGAAAATGCAGCATCAAAATCATTACCAGTTAATGTCAAGTGTTTGGATAGACAAACAGCGTCTTCCATTGCCATGCAAGCGCCTTGCGCAAGATATTGCAGCATAGGATGCGCTGCATCGCCGAGCAGCGTTGTATTTCCTTTTGTCCAATTCGCTATTGGCTCCCGGTCGCACAAGACCCACATACGCCATGAATCAATTTTTTCCAACATGCCGAGCACTTCAGGTCTAGCACCCTTAAACCGCAAGTTTAATTCTTCGGGGTCTCCGTAGGAATCCCATCCTTCATCAAATCGGTCGCTATGAAATACCGCCACTAAATTAAACATGTCGTGCCCTCTTAGAGGGTAGTGCACTAAATGGAAGCGAGGCCCCATCCACACAACCATTGCATTTTGCCGGTTCGCTTCAGGTACTTGGTCGAGTGGCAATACAGCACGATAAGCGATATGTCCTGATATCCGTGGTTTGCCATCGCCTACGATGCGCTGACGAACTGTTGACCAAAGCCCGTCGGCGCCAATAAGAGCCGCGCCAGTATGCTGTTGTTCATCCGCTGCGGTGACTACGACTTCCTTACCGTTTGCGTTGAAATCTGTAACCTTTTTTGCGGACAGCAGATTAACCTTTCCAGTTTCACGGCAGGCCCTTAAAAGTACGGAATGTAGATCTGCACGATGGATCAGCCCGTAAGGTTTACCAAAGCGTTTTGGAAATAATTTGGCGACTGGCAGGCGTACAATTTCCTCACCATTGATTGCATCCATCGCCACGATGTCATCTGGATAAACGGTTAATTCGTGTACTTCATCAGCTATACCCAAGTCATCAAATGTATGAAATGCGTTGGGCCCCAATTGTATCCCGGCGCCAATTTCCTTGAATTCATCTGCTTGCTCGAAAACGGAACTTTCCAGTCCATTTCTAGCCAAGGCCAACGCAGCCGATAATCCGCCCACTCCACCACCGGCGATCAAAACCGGATGTTTTGAATTTTGTTTCATGCTGCCCCCAACGCTTGAACCTTAACCGTGATGTTGCCGACATTATCCAGCTCCATTACAATGGTGTCGCCTGGATTCACCGTTCCCACTCCTTCCGGTGTTCCTGTGTATATTAAGTCTCCAGGATGCAGCGTATAGAAAGACGACGCAAACTCGATCAGGTGGGGTATATCGATAACTAGATCTTTTGTGTTGGCTTTTTGACGTTCTTCGCCATTAACAGTCAAACGAAAATTCAGTATTGATGAATCCGGTACTTCATCGGCTGTCGCGAGCCATGGGCCCAATACCGAATATGTATCTATCGATTTTCTCATGCTCCTTTCTTCTGGGCCACGGGTCGTCATGTCGAGCCCCGCGCAAAATCCGGCAACGTGCTCCATTGCGTTTTTGGCGGATATGTTTCTTCCAGCTTTGCCGATTACTACTACCACTTCGGCTTCGTGATCATTTCTTCTATTTGGGTGTGCGATCTGTACAGGTTCTGAAACGCCAATCAATGAACTGGTGGCTTTCAGAAATAAACCTACACGTTGAATTTCCCCAACTTGATTGGAGTGGTGAATTTCACTATCAGTCCGTGCTTCTTCAAGATGCTTCAAGTAGTTCACTGGAGCAGCGATGATTTTTCCTGGGTTCGCTACCGGAGCTAGCAGTTTGATTTGCGATAAGGGTATCGGTTTGCTCTGGGATGCGAGTTGTTGAATACGAGGGCGTAATGAATCCAAATTGGCAATTAACACATCATGAGTTGGGAACGGATAGCTGTATTGAGGTAAATCACTCAAAACCTCCGTCACTTCATAGACGTTATTATCGCGAACGACTCCTAATTGATTCGAACCAAAGCGGCAAAGCAGCATTATTATCTCCTTGAATATGCTGTCAGTATTGCCAATAGTTGCTATAAATTCAATAAATCATTACCTATTATGTGTATTGTATTTAACTATATTTGATATAGAATATTTACTTACTAATAATTAAGCTGATGCCAAATTGACCAATCTTGATATTCGCGATATAGAGTTAATAGATACGCTTGTTCGCACAAACAATATTTCAGTTACTGCAGAGCTACTTGGGTTAAGTCAACCCTCTGTCAGTATCCGTATTGCCAAATTGCGCAAACACTTCGCTGATCCGCTTTTTGTTCGTACTAGTGAGGGTATGCAGCCTACTCCGAAAATCACATCACTATTACCAGCAATACACGCTGTCATCAATCTGTTTTCGGAAATTGAAGAGGGGGATGTTAAATTTGACCCTAAGACATCTAGTCGGGTATTTCGAATAGGGATGACCAACACAGGTCAAATAGTAGTTATTGCAAAACTTAAAAATGCTTTAAATATGCTTGCGCCAAATATCCGGCTCGAAGTTGTCGAATTAACGGCCAATAGCCCAATGCAACTTGAGCGAGGGGAAATAGACATAGTTATGGGATTTACAAAAATTATGGGGCCCGGCTTTTATCAACAAAAATTATTTAGTGAGCATTATGTTTGTTTAGTGCGGAGCAATCATCCCAGAATAAAGAATTCTCTGTCAATTGAACAGTTCATTAAGGAAGATCACGTTTCTGTTAAGAGTAGTGGTACAGCGCATTGGCTTTTAGAGAAAGCAATTGACGATGCGGGTGTTACGAGAAAGATCGCACTTTGGGTACCCTCGTTTCTGGGGCTTGCAGAGATTGTTCGAACCACTGACTTATTGGCGCTGGCGCCTATTCATTTGGCGCGTATTTTATGCCGGGACAAATCTGTTCGGAGTCTGGATATTCCCATCCAAATTCCTTCCTACGACGTAAAGCAGTATTGGCACGAGCGTTATCACCAAGAATCTGGCAATATTTGGTTGAGAAAGATTATCGCCAATACCATGCAGAATGAGTAATCCAAAATTGGACCAGTTTTGCTTATTTATTTCTTTATTTGTACTAGTTTCGATCTGATCTGACAAAGTCCTTGAAAAAAGGAGAGTTACCCGTTTGAATATAGGTGTCAAAACTGTATCCAAACAAAAAAGGTAACTCTCATGCTACATACTACCAATCCTATTATCAAACATAAAGCAGGTTTATTGAACTTGGCCCAAGAGCTGCACAACGTGTCGCGAGCGTGCCAGGTGATGGGTGTCTCCAGGGACACATTCTATCGGTATCGAGAATTGGTTAATGAGGGCGGCGTAGACGCGCTGATCAATAAGACCAAACGGGTCTCCAATCTAAAGAACCGTGTTGATCAAGCCACAGAACAGGCAGTGACAGAGATGGCCATTGAGTTTCCTGCTTACGGGCAATTGCGAGTCAGTAATGAGCTCAGAAAGCGCGGAACGTTCGTTTCCGGCAGTGGGGTGCGTTCGATTTGGGTGAGAAACAATCTGGAGAATTTCAGAAAGCGGCTCAAAGCCCTGGAAGAACGAGTGGCTCGGGATGGGATTATTCTGTCCGATGACCAGGTCGCTGCGTTGGAACGTAAGCAGCAAGACGATGTGGCCTGCGGAGAGATTGAGACTGAACACCCTGGCTATTTAGGCTCTCAGGACACATTTTACGTTGGGAATCTGAAAGGGGTTGGCCGAATTTATCAGCAAACCTATGTCGATACTTATTCCAAGGTTGCTCACTGCAAGCTGTATACGACCAAGACGCCGATTACTGCAGCTGACCTGCTCAATGACAAAGTATTGCCGTTCTATGAACAGCACGGCCTGTCGGTATTGCGCATACTGACAGACAGGGGCACTGAGTTCTGCGGGCGGGTCGATCATCACGACTATCAGCTGTATTTGGCAGTCAATGACATTGACCACACAAAAACCAAGGCCATGTCACCACAGACCAACGGCATTTGCGAACGCTTCCATAAAACGATTCTGCAGGAGTTCTATCAGATCACATTTAGAAAAACGTTATACAGCGATCTGGATAGTCTGCAGAAAGATCTGGACGTATGGCTAGATTTCTATAACAATGAAAGGACTCATCAAGGCAAGATGTGCTGCGGTAGAACGCCAATGCAGACCTTGCTTGAGGGTAAGGCGGTTTGGGAATCGAAGAATGTGAACCAAATCTAATCTGACAGACACTGCGTAACAAACGGGTAACTGTCAGATCAGGTTTGAACTAGTACACTTTATTCATCAGCGCTAAGCACGAAATTATATAAATTCTTCGTAGTTTTAATTCATTCGATCCGGATATTTCCCTCGCGAATTAATTTTTCGTAAATTCTGGCTTTGGCGCTTCCCTGTTGGCTAATTTCTTGGGGACCCCATGTTAGTCGCTCAAATGCAAATGCATCAAAGTTCTTTTTTACCTTCTCACTATCGGTCGCTTTCGTTATAGCGAAATGGATTTTTTCAATCAGCTTCGGATCGATCCCTTTCGGTGCAAGTACAACGGCAAACGAATCGACCTCCAAGTCGGCTGGTCCGTTGGCTTCTGCCACAGTCGGTACATTTGGCATTCTCGGATGCCTTTGTTTAGCCGCGATCGCAAGATATCGCAGGCTTCCCTTCTTGTATAAACTTTCGCTTGAACCAATACTCGCAAATGCCCATTGAATTTCTTCTGCGCTAAGATTGACGTAAAGTTGCGCAGTTTCTTTATATGGAACATGTATCATGCTGGTATGGGTAATCATTTCGAGCTGTTTTCCCCCCAGATGACCAGGACTGCCGACGCCCCAGGAGCCATAGCTTACGGCATCTGAATTTTTCTTGGCAGCGTTTATCAGGTCCTGCATATCTTTCCAGGTAGACTTGTTTGGCACAGTTACAAAGAAGGGAGTTCGAAATAGTGCCGAAACCGGATCAAATAACGCCATTGGAACCACTTTTCTTGACGGATATAAAAATGGCAATGCACTCAATTGCTCGCTGTCAATCTGTAGTAAGGTATATCCGTCTGGTTTGGCACGGCGGGCTTGCTCTATTGCTATTAACCCGGCTCCTCCTGGGCGATTGTCGATCACAACTGGTTGTTTCCATTGCTGGGATAAATTTTCTGCTACCATTCTCAAAACAGCATCTGGGCCACTGCCAGCTGAGAAGGGCGTTACGATTGTCACTGGTCGGTTAGGATAAACTGCTTCATTTTGTGCAAAGATTTTCGAAGTCCCGAACACCGCCAGAAAAACAAAAAAATTTAGGCTTAAAATCTTAATTATTCGCTGCATAGGATTTGTCTCATTTTAGTTAAATATAAAATACTGAAAATACCGTCGTAATCACCGACTAATATTAAGGATTCATGGCTTTATTGGGTTCGCTATCACGGTCTAAATGCATCTGTCATAATGCGTTGAGTTGTTAAATTAGATAAGCGTCTACTTATTTCTTATCTAAAGAACCAAGGTTCCCTCGCTCTTTGAGCTGCTTCGAATCTTCGAATTTTTTCGGAAAACTGAAAAGTTATATCTATATCATCAAGACCATTTAACAACCTATGTTTTCTGGAGGCATCAATGTCAAACTGAAAGACAGTCTCTCCGTTTGCTGTAATTAATTGATCTTCAAGGCTAATATATAGCGCTAATTGCGCTGACAGCTCAAACTCGCAAAAAAGGCTGTCAACAATAGTTGGGTTAACCACTATAGGGAGGACGCCATTTTTGAAGCAATTACCATAAAATATATCTGCAAAACTTGGAGCGATTAATACTCTTATTCCGAAATCATGCAGCGCCCAAACGGCATGCTCACGGCTGGAGCCACACCCGAAATTTTCCCTAGTTAGTAATATTTTTGCGCCAGCATATTGTTGTTGATTCAAGCAAAAATTCTGATTTTTTTGTCGATCTTCTGTACGCTGTCCTGGTTCTCCACGGTCTAAATAGCGCCATTCATCGAATAAGTAATCACCAAACCCAGACCGTTGTATTGACTTTAGAAACTGCTTGGGTAAAATTGCATCGGTGTCAACATTAGCGCGGTCTAATGGCACAACATTAGACGATAGCGTTTTAAACGCGTCCATGGTTCCATCTCATCTTAGTGAATGTCAGTAAAATGGCCAGCAATTGCTGTCGCCGCTGCGGTAGTTGGGCTTACAAGATGACTTAACCCCCCGTGCCTTGTCTACCTTCAAAGTTTCTGTTCGAAGTAGAAGCACATCGTTCACCTGGCGCCAGTCGGTCATCATTCATTCCCAAACACATTGAACAGCCAGGTTCACGCCATTCAAATCCAGATTTTTTAAATATTAGGTCCAATCCTTCAGCTTCGGCCTGCTCTTTGACTAATCCAGAGCCCGGCACGACTAATGCTTGACGAACAGTTGGAGAAACAGACTTGCCGGCTACAATTGCGGCTGCCGCTCGCAAATCTTCTATTCTCGAGTTAGTGCAAGAGCCGATGAACACTTTGTCTATTTGGATGCTTCTTATGGGCGTTCCGGGCAAAAGTTTCATGTATTCAAGCGCACGTCTCATCCCTTCGCGCTTTACAGGGTTAACTTCATCGTCAGGATCAGGCACCACATCATCTACTGAACTGACCATATCAGGAGAGGTGCCCCAAGTCACCATTGGACGAATTGTAGAAGCCTCAATAACCAGAGTTTTGTCGAAGTGTGCCTCAGGATCGCTAACTAAGGATTGCCAACGAGTCACGGCAGCGTCCCAATATCGTTTTTGCGGAGCGTATGGCCTGTTTCGAAGATAGTCGATTGTTTTTTCATCAACTGACACAAGTCCGACTCGAGCTCCCGCTTCGATTGCCATATTGCAAATGGTCATTCTCCCTTCCATTGATAATTGGCGAATGACCGGGCCATCGAACTCTATTGCGTAGCCGGCCCCTCCGCCTGCGCCAAGACGTTGAATGACAGTCAGTATAAGGTCCTTAGCGGATGTGTTAAAAGGGAGCGTACCTTCAATTTTCACAAGCATCTGTTTCATTGGCTTCATGGCCAAACATTGTGTTGCTAACACGTGTTCAACGTCTGACGTACCTACTCCAAACGCTAAAGCTCCAAAAGCGCCATGAGTACTCGTATGTGAATCACCAGCTACAACCGTCATTCCAGGGAGAGTGCCTCCTAATTCCGGTCCTATGACATGAATAATTCCCTGGTTTCTCGAACCTAGCCCAAAAAAATTAATATTGAATTCTTTGCAATTTTTTTCTAATTGTTTAACTTGCTGTCGTGACAATATATCTGGGATGCTATCGGTGCTATGCCTTTCCTTGGTTGTTGTGGGAACGTTGTGATCCACTGTGGCAATTACAGTTTCTGGTCTTCTCGGGCTGCGGCCATTTAAACGGAGCCCTTCAAAGGCCTGGGGACTCGTAACCTCATAGACTAAATGGCGATCAATATATAACAATGTCGTTCCGTCTTCGTCCTGATGTACAACATGGCTTTGCCATAGCTTGTCAAATAATGATGAAGGTCTGTCCATTGATTTGCGTTTCCATTAGTCATAACGTGACTCTATAAATCCAGTAATTAACGTTGCTACGAAAGTTCATGTAAGCGCATCAATTGGCTGGGTTTGTGAAATTATTAAATTTTTGAGCGCCTTATCTGACCTCAAAAACGCCCATTTTTTTATGTAATGGACTTTCATCAGCCATGAAAATAAACGCAGGTTTATCCGCGCATCGATTTTGGAGTCGTACCGATGTATAACCAGGAGAGCAGCAGGTATCCGCTTCAGCCAAACTGAATTCGTTTTCAGCAATAGATGCAATAACCCCGCCCTCTATGATATGAAATAAGGTGGATGGCGAGCGTGCAGGAATATCTAGAATTTGACCAGGGCGTAACATTAGTGCATAGAATCCCAGAATGTTTTCAGCGGATTCGCCTGTTTCGGGATTGATATACTCCACTTGTATTGCGTCTGTGTCTGCATTTTCTATTTCAAGTGCTAGTAATGTGGATCGCACTTTCTCCCATGGATAACGCAACATGGGATAGCGGTTTCCATTACGCAAAAATATTGGTGAAGGCAACACACCGCCATTGGCGTAGATACGATCTCCCCGGCCTGGTTTGATAGTTTGTTTGGGTCCATCAACATGGTAACTCGTTTCCATGTAATAAATGAGCGGGAGGTCGAGAACATCCAGCCAGACCACAGGCTCGTCTCCCTCATGGCTATGTTCATGCCACAAACCTGAAGGTGTCAGGATAAGATCACCTCGACTCATCGGACATTTTTCACCCTCAACAGTTGTGTATGCACCTTCCCCCTCCACAATCATTCTTACCGCATTGGGTGTGTGACGGTGGCTTGGCGCCCACTCACCGGGCAGCAATAATTGCATGCCTACGTACATAGCAGGGCTGACTTTCATTGCATTTAATCCGTGTCCTGGATTAGCCAAAACTAAAACACGCCGTTCAGCCTTCTCAATAGGGGTCAATTCTCCCGCCTTCATTAAGAGCGGACGAATAGCCTCATAGGTCCAATGAATTGCCTGAGTCTGTGCCTTTGGGAGCCCTGGGGGCAAGAGTGCTTTTAGACTTGGCCAGAGCGGAACAAGATTCTCCGATTCAAGGTTTTCCAGATATTCCAGGGGTAACTCCTCAAGCGTCCCGATATTTTTCATAATAAAAGCCCATATTGATTATTTACTATCGACAAACAGCAATATTTTTGAAAGAAAAAGGTCATGCTTTCTGACACATATTGTTCAACTATAGACACCAAGATTTATTATTACAATAAATAAAAATATATACTCATTATTGTTATTGTCTATAGTGATGTCTGCGCCAATCCGATACCTGAATTGTTGCCAATTCGGTGCATGGAGTTCTTAACTATCAATTAAAATGTCGTGTAACCGGGTCAGCTATACAACTCTTATGGATATGAGCAGTGGTAGGATTTCGCGATTCGCAAGCGTCCAGCTTTATAGCTAGATATTACCTATCATAGAACTTATTTTGGCCTTCGTAATAAACATCTGTTCATCTAATTCTGTAAGATTAGAATCATTTTTAACGTATTTTTTGATGGTTTCGATTAAGCTTTCTTGATAGTTATCGAAGAGCACTTTGGAGGCCCAATCAGAGCATAGATGTTCATAAATTAACTGTAAGATTACATCTCTATCTGGAGATGACACTGATTCATCATGGTTGAATATGTCGTTTAGTATTGAATATAATTCAAAAAATTTAGATGATTTTTGGAGTGTCATTCCAGTAGCAGTATTTCTTTTTTCGCTCGTCTTGTCGTTGGCTTTCTCATCGAATGGGTAAAATCGGATCAACAGCTCTGCGTTTTTGCAGAATTTTTCATAATTCACATCGAGTCGGTATCCATTTGAACGAGCATGGTCAAAAACGTGATGCTTAAACAATGAGAAGAAGTGCTCACAGATTCCGTAGTAGAACAATTCACCGGACAGAATTAGAAGTAAATGGTAAATATTAACGGCGATTTCCATTCTATTTGGGTGATTAGCATCTTCGCTATCGAACCGCCAAAAAATCATTAATAAGCAAAGTGCATCATAATTCCCGATCCTGACTAGTTTTTTTCCGACACCTGCTTTGTACTTGGGAAAGGGCCCATCTACGATAAAGGAGTCCAGTCCATTTACCTTTGAAGTAACTGCTCTGTGTAGTTGATTAACAGAGGCACATCTCTTCTTAATATTGAAATTTGGTCGAAGTGCATCCCACAACGGCATATTTATAACGTACATGGATCCAGGTGCAAAGATCTCCATCTTATTTACGAGATCGGGACGAGGTGTGTGTTCCCCAGATTCATATTTCGAAAATTTGTTGGTATGCGACGTCCCCCCCTGAATCGACCAGATTTTTATAGACAGTTCGTAGCCTCAGAAAAGTATTGCTGTTCGTAGTTTACCGGTGATAGGTTGGCCGCATGACTATGACGGCGGACAGGGTTGTAAAACATTTCGATATAGTCAAAGATATCCTGTCGTGCGTGCTCTCTGGTTTTGTATATATTACGTTTAATTCGTTCACGTTTGAGTAATTGGAAGAAGCTTTCTGCGACAGCATTATCATGGCAGTTTCCTCGGCGGCTCATACTCGGCTGCAGATTATGATTGGCCAGGAATGCGCCGTATTCGTAGCTGGTAAATTGACTACCCTGATCTGAGTGGACAATGACGGGTTGCTTGGGTTTACGACGCCATACTGCGGCGAGCAATGCCTGCAGAACTAAATCTTTATTCATTCGTGAATCCATCGACCAGCCCACTACCTGGCGCGAGAATAAGTCCACCACAACAGCCAAATAGAGCCATCCTTCATGGGTACGGATATAGGTAATATCGGTCACCCAGACCAGGTTCGGTGCCGCGACATCGAATTGCCTGTCCAGAATGTTAGCCACTACATTATGGGCAGCGCCACCATAAGACCCAGGTCGACGACGACCATACCCAACCTGAGCACGCCATCCGCAGCTACGCATCAAGCGCGCTACGCGATGACGGCTGCAGGTCTCGCCCAATGCCAGTAAATCCAAATGCACCTTGCGGTACCCTTATAGTTAATTTAACCTAAAGTCCCGCTATATGGAAATCAGGACTTACTCAGGAGTTCATCCACATTGATATGATCCGGCACCCAGGATGGCTTTGTCGGATCTACTGGTTTTCGGGGTTCGCTCGATGCATCAGCAGCAGGGACTGGCCGCTGCCGTTTGCTCATATTAGTTTGCTTTTTCTGTGGCTCGTTATCTGCATTTCTTTTGACGAAGCGGTGCAACGTCGATTGGTTCACCACAACGTCATTAAGTGCCAAATATTCAAGAATTTTTCGCTCCGTAAAGCCCTCGTTTTTGAGCTTGAAAATGGCCTCCCGAAAAGGCGTGAGCTGTGAATATTTAGCCGACCTCTCCGAAGCATTCATTTTGATAAATTCATCGACATGCATAAGCCAAACCTCATTAATGCACAATATTTAAATTAAAAAGCACGTCTTATGCTATCACATTCAATATTAATGCGTCAAAATGCATTTAAATGCACAATATTTCTATATGGTGTTGATTAAACATGCAATATAGAACAAATATCGAACATAAAATATGCATATTATGCGCATAACCTATGCAGTATCGCACCAGCCACTAACCACGAAAGCACCACTAAAGGACTATATGCAGGATAGGCACTTTGCGTAAATGCAAGTCGTGCTGTGTTTTTCGCACGCGAAAAAGGCTTGCTGACACAAGCTAAAATGCAAAGGTTCGATAACATATTGTTTGAATGATTATTTTGGCGTTCTACGCCAGCACTCGAATCTGCGATTTGAAGGATTCTCATTGAGTTCAATGCTTGAACTATGTATCCAGATTATTCATAATATTTCGAACTAATTTTCAAGGAGTATTCATGAAAGCAACTAAAATTCTTGTTGGCAGCATAATGATTTTCGCCCTCGGAACCTCACCAGCGATTGCAGACGAGGCAAAGCCATTTGGTTTCAAAATGGGAATGTCAGAAAAAGAGATACTTGAAGCACTGAAAAATGCAAATGCCGGGGCAATAAAAGCTGACCCAACACTGATCATTAGCCGCAGCGCGGTAATCCCTTTGAAAGGATATTCCTCATATTTATACGTTTTTACAAAAAAATCTGGATTGTGCAAAATCAGCGCTCTATCTGAAAATTTTTCTTCAGGACTGAAGTTGCGTCAAGAGTATGACACTATTAAGAATAATTTAATAACTAAATACGGGAAGCCCGCTGTCACGTTCGACTCCGACAATAGAACAGACACTTCGAAAGACATTCTAGACGCTATGAAAAATGGTGAAATAAATTTAGCAACGTCTTGGGGGGAAACAGTTAAAAGACATCCCGATGGTTCGTTCTATTTCGAATCAATCGCTCCTCTTCCAAAAAACCTAAAAGCTGTTGTATTAAATGCGTCGGCGGAAAACAATCGTTTGGGCGGTTCATCAGGGTCAGTGGCGATTACTTATAAATTTGCTAATGAGAGCGAATGTTTAAGTGAGATTACTGGCTCAACGTTCAATGCATTGTGAGAGGGTTACCTTATCTCATTAACGTAGATAAATCTTTCCCCTCTGGAGAATGCATACGCTAATTTTGATGTAAAATACTGTTTTTATATACAGTATTTTTTTATGCTATGCATTCCACCCTTGAGCTGATCCCCATAGAGGAAACCTCGGCCACTATTGGGGTGATTGTGTGCAAGACGCCGGCAGGCTTTCCCTCCCCGGCCCAGGATCACGCCGTCAATCGCATCGACATTGGCGAGATCCTCGTCAAGCACCCTACCTCCACCTTTTACCTGTGCGTCAAAGGTCACTCGATGAAAGAGGCAGGCATTGACGACGGCGACCATTTAATTGTCGATCGATCCCTGACAGCCAAACACAACAGCATCGTTATTGCCGAGATCGATGGAGATGTGACTGTCAAACGCCTGTACAAGAAAAACGGCATGATACGGCTCAAGGCAGCTAACCTCACCTACCCCGACATAGTGCCGGTTCCCGGCCAGGAATGGATGATCTGGGGCGTTGTCACGCACGTCATCAAGGATTTGCTATGACCTATGGGCTAATTGACGCCAATTGCTTCTATTGCTCATGTGAACGCGTATTCAGGCCGTCTCTGAAAGGCAAGCCCCTGGTATCGTTGAGCAATAACGATGGCTGCGTGATCAGTAGAACCGACGAAGCCAAGGCGCTGGGCATCAAAATGGGCCAGCCCTGGTTTGAGATCAAGCATCTGGAAGAAATGGGCCTGATGGCCCTGAGCAGCAACTTTGCTCTGTACGGTGACATGAGCGACCGCGTGATGACCGTGATTGGCCGATTTTCGCCCCGTCAGGAAATTTATAGTGTTGACGAGAGTTTCGCGGACTTCTCGGGCATTACAGAGGATTTAACCGCCTACAGCGAGAAAATCCGGGCCGCTGTCTTGCGCGAAACAGGGATTCCCACCTGTGTGGGCATCGGCGCCACCAAAACCCTGGCCAAGTTGGCCAACCATATCGCAAAAAAGCAGCCGTCCTGGTCTGGTGTGTGTGATTTGACGCAGCTGGACCGGTACCAACTGGCCGCCATGATGAAAAATATTGAAGTCGGGGAAGTCTGGGGCATCGGCAGGCGCATTGCCAAAAGGCTAAACGAGCTGGGCATTTATACGGTTTTTGACCTGGCCCGCATGAAACCCGAAGCGGCCAGAGCCGAATTTTCCATTGTGGTGGGTAAGACCGTGCAAGAGCTGCGCGGGATCTCGCGCATCGATCTGGAAGAAGTGGCCGACCCTAAAGAGCAGATAATCTCGTCACGTTCCTTTGGTTTGCCAATAACCGACCTGGCCGGACTGCAAAGCGCCCTGTCTGAATTTGTCGCCATTGCCTGCAACAAACTGCGCGGGCAAAATTCGGTGGCCGCCAGTATGCAGATTTTCATCCGCACTAGCCCCTTTGACAAAGGCAAACAGTATGGCAATAGCCGCCTAGTCACCCCGCCCTACCCGAGCGCCGACAACCTGGTGTTTACCAAATATGCACTTAGGGCGCTTGAGACCATATGGCGACCAGGCTTCAAATACAAAAAGGCGGGCGTCATGCTGATGGATATCTCGCCTGCCGATACCGTCCAGGGCGAACTGTTTCCCGTGGAACCAGAGCATGACAAGCGGGCGCAGCTGATGGTGGCCCTGGACGGTATCAATGCTCGATATGGTCGGGGGTCAGTTAAAACAGGCAGTATCGGGTTTCACGACCGGGAGCATTGGTATATGCGCCAGGAGCGCAAAAGCCAGGGGTATACTACGAACTGGCACGAAGTGCCAATCGCCAGGGCCTGAATCAAAGATATAGGGTCCTAGAGCCAGGCTCTGGCACCCGATTGCTCTTTCTCTTTAGTTTAAAACGAATTACAGCCGTTTTAAGCGGTTTTTCACCACAGCGCACCTTAGATGCTAGGTTTTGCAAAAAAATTGCGCCTCGCCTCGATTTACCCCATTACTGTCGATTTTGACGCTTTTGTTACCCCCTATGTTGCCAAACCGAAAGGGAAAGGGGAGCCGCTTGCGGGGGAAACCGCAGGTTTCCACAAAAGGGGTCGAGGCCGCGACCGAAGCGTTAGCGCAGGGAGGACAGGGGAACCGGCACGGTTCCCGCGGCCAGGGCCTTACGGTTTTCTTGGGATAGTCTAGCGATTAGCTCAGTGTTGGGGTGAGGGTTCATATTTCCCGCTTTAGCGGGACATGAATTAAAAGGCTTTGCGGAGCAAAGGGCGAAGGGAGCATATAGCGACCGGAGGGTTAGGCGCGTTTTTGCGTTAAAGAAAAAGAGTTAAAAACCGCGCGCGCGCGTTACGGTCAAAAATAATGACATTTTTCGTTTATAAAACAGCTATCTAGCAAAAGCCTCGGTGGGTGAAATGACGAATGAGCGGTGGGTGAAATGACGAATGAATCCACAGAAATGGTGGGTGAAATGACGAACCAATCCACAGGAAACCGTGAGTTTTAGAACTTATCCACAAGGCAAAATCAGCGGTGGGTGAAATGACGTATCAAGCTGGCCCGTTTGCCATTTCTTTGACGAGATTTTGCGAGAGTTGGCCTGCATTTCGCGCAGTGAAAATAACCTGGTCATTCGTTTCGTCCAAAAACAAACTATATTCGGGCAAACTATTATCCGCTTGAATTGCGCGAATGGCACTTCTGAACTCTTTCAATGTAGATTTGCTACCGGTTTTTTCCTGCAATAGACGTAGACTTATTACCCACTGAGATTGGCGTCCACAGTGCTTCCTTGCAATCTCGTATAACCGCCGAGCCATAGGCTTGCGTAGGCGGAAATAATCCGGGTGAATCGTTAATACTTCATATGCCTGAACGGCATTGAAAAGCCAGTCAGATAGCGTCACTTCCACAGCAATCATTCGCTCATCAGTGCGTGATTTCTCGATGATTTTCCAGCGATCAATAATGCCAAACCCTTCTCGTACTCGGGTCCCACCTGTTCGTATATCAGTGGAAACAGACGTACCGCGTAAACGTTCAAATGCTTGATGCAAGAGCTTGTACCCTTCACCACTGGTTTGCCGATTAGTTGTGACTAAGAAATCATGTACTGTGAACCGTATTGTTCGATTTTTAGCATCTTCTCGGCCCCTATTCAAAGCCTCAGTCATTTGCGATACGACATATATCAGTACATCTTTATCGTGCTGGGTAGCCCGGCCAAGCACGGAGGGGGTGACTTTGACATATTTATTTCCGTCTTTGCTTCGCCATTCCCATATGCTCAGATCAGGTTTCGTGGATAAAGTGAAAATCGGGGCTTCCATGCTTGCACCATCATCTTTCAATGCATAATCAAACATGTCTGCCAGGAAAAAATCGCGATTTGGGTGCCGTACCCGGATCAACCCCTGCTCGGTTGGCTCATCAATCGTTTCAACCTCTACCCTACTCTGCTTATGCAGCGATCGAAAATATTCAAGTTCTTTTTTTTCTTCTTCAATATTCTTTTCAACCTCGATGCGCCGAGCCTGGACCTTGACTAAGAGCTTCTTAATAATCTCTGCTTCTTCAGTATTGCCTTTGCCCTTTGCGATCAACCCGGCCAATTCACGATTGGCGTCCACAATTTGGTCCGACAATGTACGATGCCAGGAACGCAAATGATCTAGGATCTCCTCAGATTTGCCGGTGGAATCATAGGAATTAGCTGCCTCAGGATATAGGCTTATCTGGTCCTCCTGCGAATCAGTTTTACTCATATAATTCACCTTTATTTAATATACTATGAATATTCAAAATATATTATAAATA